>NZ_MJYF01000038.1:0-1796 GCF_001763175.1 Campylobacter sp. BCW_4332
TGTTTTACTTATAAACTAGGCGAAGCTTTAATGCAGGCTAATAAAAATTGGTATGGGGGGGGGTATATCAAATTTATATTCAAAGATGTTCCTAGGTTGAAGAGGGAAAGAATAAAGAGATAAAGAATATTAGACTTAGCAATATTCTAGTCTAATATTCTTTTTATTGTATAACAATGGTTTCTTTTTCTGTGGTTTTTTGAAAATTAATAAATTTTTGGTATTATTGATACTTCATCCTATAACAAAATGGAGTCATATCATGACAACTCATATCTATGATTTTTTAGAAAAAAGTCTAATCAAATTTAGCGAAAAAACTGCTTTTGTAGAACCTTTTGCTAAGGAAAGAAAAGAAATCACTTACAAAGACTTTGATCTTTTTTCTAAAAAACTAGCCAGTGAAATTTTAAAAACTTTAGGAAATGATAATCTTATTCAAGCTCCTGTTTTAATCATCTTGCCTAAAGGGATTGATTGTTTGATTTCATTCTTTGGAGTGGCATTAAGTGGAAATTTTTATACCCTTTTAGATGAAAAAAGTCCTAAAGAAAGAATAGAAAAAGTCATAGAGGTTTTAAAGCCTAAACTTTTTATCACTTCAAAGGATTTAAATTTTAACTTAGATTTGCCTACGCTTTATACACAAGACTTTGAAAGTTTTAATATAGATGAGAATTTAATAAAAAATGCTAAAGAAAAACACATAGATACTAATTTACTCTATGTTCTTTTTACTAGCGGGAGCACAGGCATTCCTAAAGGAGTAAGCATAGCTCATAAAAGTGTGATTGATTATGTCTTCCACTTTTGTGCGGCTTTTGAAATTGATGAGAATGAAATTTTAGCCAATCAAGCACCATTTTATTTTGATGCTTCTATAAGAGATATTTTTCCAACTATATTTTGTGGAGCAATGCTCCATATTTTACCTAATCATCTTTTTGCTTTTCCTAATAAAATTTTAGAATGCTTAGAGCAAGAAAAAGTTAGTATGATTTCTTGGGTTCCAACTGTATTAACGTATTTTGCAAATGAAAAAGAATTGAAAAAAAATCTGCTTGTTAATCTTAAAAAAATTGTTTGGAGTGGTGAAATTTTTCCAACTAAATATTTTAACATTTGGCGTAAACACTTACCCAATGCTTTATTTGCCAACCTTTATGGCCCTACAGAAATCACTGGAACTTGTTGTTATTGCATTATTGATAGACAGTTCAAAGATGAAGAACTTTTACCTATAGGCAAAGCATATAAAAACACAGAACTTTTAGTTTTTGATGAAAATATGAATTTCATAAGTCCTAAACAAATAGGTGTTAAAGGGGAACTTTTCGTGCGTGGAACTTCTTTGTCTTTAGGGTATTATAATGACAAAGAAAAAACCAAACAAGCTTTTATACAAAATCCTTTGCATGATAATTATTTAGATTTACTCTATAAAACAGGAGATATTGTTTCTTATAATGAATTTGGAGAGCTTTTGTGCTATGGAAGAGCAGATAATCAGATCAAATATATGGGACATAGGATAGAGCTTGGAGAAATAGAAAGCGTGATAAATTCTCATGCAAGTGTAAAAAACAGCGCTTGTATTTTTAAAGAAGATATTATTTGTTTTTATGAAAGCAAAGAAGAGCTTGATTTTAAATCTTTTTTAAAAGATAAATTACCTTCTTATATGATCCCAAAAAATTTTATTAAAATTAACAAATTTAAGCTTAATCAAAATGGTAAAATTGATAGGAAAGTTTTAAAAGAACTTGTTTAAATAAATATTTTATAATTTCAAAAAA
>NZ_MJYF01000039.1:0-1291 GCF_001763175.1 Campylobacter sp. BCW_4332
AGTAATAATAATTTAAGTTTAAAAAATGATTCTGATGCGACTATTACAAGTGGTATTAAAAATGAAGGTAGTGGAACCATCTTTGTTAATAACCAAGGAACCATAGATAAAGATAATAGTGGTAATCATTTAGTTAACAGCGGATCTGGTAGCATAGTCATAGAAGATTGGCTTGTTACTACAGATAAAGATACGGGTAAATTAGACACTATAGTTGTAGGTGGAAGTGGAAATGGAAATGTAAGTGCTGATAAAATTACTATAGATGAGGGTAATCTCGATCTAGGACAACTTGATAATATAAATGATATCATCTCAGGTGTTAATCAAAACAATATTGGCAATATAGGAACCAATGGAGGTGGAGAAATATCTTTAAGCTTTGATCCAATAACAGGAAAGCTTACTACAGATTTTAATCTTAATGCCTCCATATCAGGTGCAACCTTTAGATCTTTAATCTCTACTACTTCAAGAAGATCTACCTTTATAGATAATGTTATGGGTAATTCTATGCAAACTTTTGCTTTAGCTTCTTCAAGTAAATCTCAAAGCATTGCTATGTCTGAAAAGGGTAATTTATATGCAGATGCAAGTGATTATATAAAGAGTGATTTAAATAATGGAAGCTATGGTTCTAATAAAGAACATTCTTTATTCATCCTTCCTTATACTTCTTCACAGAATGTTGAACTTTCTTTAAATGAAGAAAGTAAAGGACACACTAAAGGAACCATTATAGGTTATTCTACTTTAAAAGACAGTGGAATATATGGTGTGTATGCAGGTTATGAAGATACAAAAATGGGTTCAACTTATTTTGATATTAATAATAGAACCTATTATGCAGGTTTAAAATACTTTAATACCTTATTTACTACAGAAAAAGGTCAAGAAGTTTATATCAAAGCTCAAGGTAAAGCTGCTTTGATTAAAAATGATTTAACTAAAAAAATAGGAAATAATGAAGCTAAAGCTGAACCTAATTCTTATGCTTATGGAGTCAATACAGCCTTAGGTATGAATTTTATTTCTAATAAAGATATATTCTCCCCTGAAATAGGTCTTGCTTATGAAGGAGGCTATACTGAAGCTTTTTCTATGAAAGACACTATAGGACAAGCAACAGTTAAAGGTGGAGAAAGAACCTATGCAAACTATTTAAATCTTTTCTCTACTAAAACAAGCTTTACTTGGTTTAGAGATTGGTTGCCTAATTTAAAAACTTCAGTAGAACTTGGAGCTAAGTTTAATATCAATCCTAAAGTAGAAGCTGAGGCTAGATTTGGAA
>NZ_MJYF01000040.1:0-2113 GCF_001763175.1 Campylobacter sp. BCW_4332
ACTGATGAGCATGGAAGGGTTAAGGTAAGGATTAATCTTTATGCCAATCAAGAAGAATTAGATGAAAAAGAAAGTTTATATCATCACACTCCTTTTTTAAGAGTAGCTTCTAGTATAGCAAGCAATCATTCAGGTTTTTATCATACTCCAAGAATAGGAGATGAAGTGATTATTTCTTTTTTAGATGATGATATAGATAAACCTTATGTAAGTGGAAGTTTGTATAATGGGACTACAACTATGCCTCAATATAATTATCCAAGATATCAAAGAGAGATTGCCACTAGCACTTTAAGTTATTTAAGCGAAGTTCCTATTATGATCAATCAAGGCTTAGATACCTTAAAACTTCAAGAAAATACAGATTATGAATTAAGCTCTATAAACAATCATTATCTTACTTTGGCTAATTCCACAGTAGGAGTGGATAACACCGATGCAAGAGCAAGGAATGAAATTACCCTAAAAAACGACAAAGACAAAGAAGAAATTTATATCCTAGCACAAAAAGATTATAAAGAAGAAATAGGTAATAATTATGAGCAAACCATAAAAAATAATAAAACTTCAGAAGTAGGAGCCTTATATACTGAATTTATCACTTTAGGTCATATGCAAAATATCGCAGGATTTAAAAATGTCAATGTAGGGGCTGAATATTTAGAAAATACTTTACTCTCTAAAGATACCAATGTAGGTTTAAGTAATACTTTAAATGTGGGGATTAGCAATGAAATAAACATAGGGCAAAACCACGAAGAAAAAATAGGAAATGACAAAAGAGTCTTTGTAAATAATAATCTAGAACAAGATATTAAAAATGATTCTATTTATAGAGTAGGACATAATAAAAATGAAACCATAAGAGGTTCTTATGTGCTCCAAACTAACCACTCTGTAAAATTTTATTCCAAAAAAGATATGACCTTGGAAACAAATGAATATATTAAAGCCGAAGCAGATGATTCTATTAGTTTTAAAGCTAGAAAAGATTGTACTTTTGCAGCTGATAGAGTTAATACTTTAGCAAACAAAGATAGCGTTTTAGTAGCACAAGAACATATTGTTTCTAGGGTAAAAAATACAATCATTTCTCAAACAGAAGATAAAATTGTAATACAAGTAGGTAAAATGCAAATTATTATAGACGATAAGGGCTTAAGGATCAAAGGCGGTGATCTAAGAGTGGATTAAAACTAATTTTTTAAATTATAACAACACAAGGAAAAACAAATGAAAACTTTAGAAGAAATGCAAGCTATGGATGAAGAAGCTATAAGGGAGTTAGGTTGGGAATTTTTTAGACTTGTTAAAAATAATAAACTTAAAGAAGTGAAAGAGTTTTTAAAAGATTATCCCATACCTGAAATATTTTTAGAGAAACGTCGTAAGGTATATTGGTGTGATCATCCTATACCTTTTTTTAATCCTAGTTCTACTTTAGCTTGGGCAGGGATTGCTTATGATAAGAGTCAAAGTTTTGAAATGATGGAGTATTTTGAGAGTTTAGGACTTAAAGCTGATGATGAGTGTTTAGGAAATAATGCCCTTACTGATTATATTGGAGTGGGTGGAAAAAATAAAAAAATGATTGATTATTTTTTTAAAAAAGGATGTAAATTTGAAGTTTATGATGAAAAAGGTGCCACCCCTTTGCATTCTTGGATATTGCTTGGCGATCCTGAGTCTGTAAATTCTTTAGAAGTGGCTTTACAATTTGGCGCTGATGTAAATATGAGAAATATTAAAACAGAACATGAACATAGTTATATCGATGCAGGAAAAACCCTTTTACATATAGCTGCAAGATCTGAGGAAAAACCTATTGGAACTTGTTTGGAAATTTTGATCAAATATGGAGCTGATGTCAATGCTGCTAATTGCACTATCAATAAAACTAAAGATGATAAAATTAATTATTTTAAACCTAATACTCCATTAGATAGGGCTATTTCTTTTGGGATAAATAAAAATAAAACAATCTTAAAAAAAGCAGGTGCTAAGACTTGGGAACAATTGGTTAAAGAATACAATATTGATACAAGCTTGGAAGAACCAGAACAAATTAAAATGTATGAAGAAAGAAGAAAGATAAAAAAATAATAAAAAGGAG
>NZ_MJYF01000041.1:0-595 GCF_001763175.1 Campylobacter sp. BCW_4332
CAAGATGGCGCAGCGGACGGGGCTCGAACCCGCGACCTCCGCCGTGACAGGGCGGCATTCTAACCAGCTGAACTACCGCTGCATCCAAAGTAAAGAAGTAGAGATTATAAAACCTATTTATGATTTTATAAAATGGTGGTCACTATAAGACTCGAACTTATGACATCCACCTTGTAAGGGTGGCGCTCTACCAACTGAGCTAAGCGACCTATGATTGGCGACCCCTAGAGGATTTGAACCTCTGTTTCCACACAGAGAGAGTGTTGTCCTGGGCCACTAGACGAAAGGGTCATAACCCTAACAATAAAAATGGTGTCCCGTGTTGGATTCGAACCAACGACCCCCTCCTTAAAAGGGAGATGCTCTACCGGCTGAGCTAACGAGACAAGATGGCGCAGCGGACGGGGCTCGAACCCGCGACCTCCGCCGTGACAGGGCGGCATTCTAACCAGCTGAACTACCGCTGCATCCAAAGTAAAGAAGTAGAGATTATAAAACCTATTTATGATTTTATAAAATGGTGGTCACTATAAGACTCGAACTTATGACATCCACCTTGTAAGGGTGGCGCTCTACCAACTGAGCTAAGCGACCT
>NZ_MJYF01000042.1:0-8317 GCF_001763175.1 Campylobacter sp. BCW_4332
AGGTCGCTTAGCTCAGTTGGTAGAGCGCCACCCTTACAAGGTGGATGTCATAAGTTCGAGTCTTATAGTGACCACCATTTTATAAAATCATAAATAGGTTTTATAATCTCTACTTCTTTACTTTGGATGCAGCGGTAGTTCAGCTGGTTAGAATGCCGCCCTGTCACGGCGGAGGTCGCGGGTTCGAGCCCCGTCCGCTGCGCCATCTTGCTTGGTAACAATTTTATAAGTATAATTTGCAAAATAATAAAAAATAGAGCTAAGGAAAAAAATGCTTATTATTGGACATAAATTATTAAAAAATTTAGATTTTTCTTTTATTGAAAGTGTTGAAGAAGTTAAAGATAATAAAGTTTATTGTATTGTTTATGATGAAAAATTGATTTCTTATTTAAGTCAAAATGATTTTGAATTTGCTATTTTAGTTCAAAATAAAGACGAGATATTTTTAGCCAATGCTTTAGGAGCTAAGTTTTTGCTTTGTAATGATAAAAAACTTGCAAAATTTGCTAGCAAGGTTGCAGAATTTTATGTTTTTGATAGTAGGGTTTTAATGATTGTTGATAAATTAGAGAATTTTAAAAAATTTTATAAATTAAAAATCGATGGAATTATTTTAAAAGATAATATAGATAATTTTCCTAAAAACTGATAAATTCTTTTGTAAAATAAGTGCTAATTGACGAGGTTTAAATAATGCAAAAAAAATCTTTTTTGAAAATTTACGGATTAATTCCTTTTTTACTTATAGCATTCATCAATGCTTTTGTGGATTTGGGACATAAAATTATTATTCAAAATACTATTTATAAGGCCTATGAAGGAAGTGAGCAGTTATTTTTAAATGCTATGGTTAATGCTTTGATTTTACTTCCTTTTATTCTTATGCTTTCTCCTTCGGGTTTTTTAGCGGATAAATATCCAAAAAATATTGTAATGAAAATTTCAGCAATTTTCAATGTTATACTCACTTTAATAATTTGCATTTGCTACTATAGCGGTGCTTTTTGGATGGCTTTTATTTTTACTTTTATAATGGGAGCACAAGCAGCACTTTATTCACCAAGTAAATACGGTTTTATTAAAGAACTCGTAGGAAAAGACTTTCTTGCTATGGGTAATGGTGTAATTAATGCAGTAAGCATTATGGCAATCTTAGCAGGAATGGCTTTGTTTTCTTTAAGTTTTGAAAGTCTTTATAGTTCTGCATATAATCAAACAGATGAAATTTTAAAAGAAGTAGCGCCTTTAGGAATTGTGCTAATTTTATTTTCTTGTATCGAAGTATTTTTTGCGTGGCGTTTACCTAAGCTCAAACAAACAAATAAAGATTTAGTTTTTAACAAAAAAGATTATATCCGTGGAAAACTTCTAATAAATAATCTTAAACTTGTTTTTAAAAATAAAACTATTTGGTTTTGCATAATAGGAATTTCATTTTTTTGGGCTATATCTCAACTTTATCTTGTTAGCTTTCCTGTCTTTGCTAAAAATGAACTTTTTATAGAAAATACTTTTTATGTGCAAATTTCACTCGCTTTTTCTGGTATAGGAGTGATTTTAGGCTCTTTAGTAGCTGGTAAATTTTCAAAAAATTATATAGAACTTGGACTTATTCCACTTGGTGCATTGGGTATGTTTTTAATGGCTTTTTTAATGCCTTATTTTGTAAGTTTATTAAGTTATAGTTTTTTATTTTTCTTTTTTGGATTTTGCGGAGCTCTTTTTATCATTCCTTTAAATACTTTAATCCAATTTCATGCCAAAGAAAATGAATTGGGACAAATTCTTGCAGGAAATAATTTTTTTCAAAATATTGCCATGTTAGGATTTTTACTCTTAGCAACTTTATTTGCAAAATTTGAAATCAATGTGGTTTATTTGTTTTATTTTATTACTTTAGTAACCTTTATAGGAAGTTTTTATATACTTTTAAAACTTCCCTTTTCTTTAGTGCGTATACTTTTAAGCATAGCTTTTTTGCAACGATACCGCTTACTTGTAGAAGGTTTTGAAAATATACCAGAAAAAGGTGGAGCTTTGCTTTTGGGTAATCATATTTCTTTTATTGATTGGGCTGTTGTACAAATGGCAATTCCAAGAAAAATTTATTTTGTTATGGAAAGAAGTATTTATTCTAAATGGTATATTAAAATTTTTCTTGATAAATTTGGTATTATTCCTGTATCAAGCACAGGAAGTAAGACGAGTTTAGAACTGATAGCAAAGCATATCAAAGAAGGTAATTTAGTTTGTTTGTTTCCTGAAGGTACGCTTTCAAGACATGGACAATTAAATGAATTTAAAGCAGGATTTGAATTAGCTTGTGAATATTTAAGCGAAGATGATGGAAAAATTATTCCTTTTTATATAAGAGGACTTTGGGGTAGTGCTTTTTCAAGAAGCGATGAAGAATTTTCAGCAAGAAACCGCACTTTAAATAAAAGAAAAATTGCTATAGCTTTTGGTAAAGCTATGCCTTTGCATTCTAAAAAAGATGAAGTTAAAGCTAAAGTTTTTGAACTTTCTTTTATGGCTTGGAAATCACAATGCGAAGCTATGTATACTATAGCAAGAGCTTGGATAGATACAGCTAAAAAAAATCTAAATCAAATAGCTATTATCGATACACTAGCTGGAGATATTTCTTATAGAAAAATGTTGAGTCTTAGTTTAATTCTTAATTTTTTTATTAAAAGAAAATCCAAAGAATTAAACATTAACCCTCAGCGTGGAAGTTACGCTCCTAAAGAGGAAGCTATAGGAATTTTACTACCCGCTTCTTTTGTAAGTTCTTTAACCAATCTATCTGTTTTAATTGCAGAAAAAATTGCAGTAAATCTTAATTTTACGGCTGGAGAAAAAGCTCTAAAAGCAGCTATAAAAAATGCGCAAATTTCACAAATTTATACTTCTAAAACTTTTTTAGAAAAATTAGCAAATAAAGGTATAAACCTAAATTTCGATGCAAATATACATTTAATTTATTTTGAAGATATTGTAGAAGATTTTAAAATGCAAAAAATTAAAATTTTTAGCATGATGTTAGCAGTTAGTATCATGCCTAGTTTTATGCTCAAAAGCATCTTCACTCCTTCAAAAAACAATCTTGCCATCGCAGCTATTTTATTTAGTAGTGGAAGCGAAGGTTCTCCAAAAGGTGTTATGCTCAATAACCGTAATATTTTAAGCAATATAGCACAAATTTCTGATGTGCTTTGCACAAGAAATAATGATGTCATTCTCTCATCTTTGCCACCTTTTCATGCTTTTGGACTTACAGTAACTACGTTTTTGCCTTTGCTTGAAGGTATTAAAAGCATCACTTTTTCAGATCCAACCGATGCCTTAGGGGTTGCCAAAGCTGTTGCTAAAAATAATGTCACTATTATGTGTGGAACTTCAACCTTTTTAGGAATTTATGCAAGAAATAAAAAGCTTGATGCTTTAATGTTTGAAAGTTTAAGAATAGTTGTATCAGGTGCTGAAAAACTAAAAAATGAAGTAAGAACTGCTTTTGAAATGAAGTTTAAAAAAAGCATTTTTGAAGGTTATGGAGCTACGGAAACCACGCCTGTGGCGAGTGTAAATTTGCCGAATCGTTTTGATGCGGATTATTGGCTTATACATCGTGCCAATAAAGAAGGAAGTGTAGGAATGCCTCTACCTGGAACTGCGGTACGTATTGTTAATCCAAATAATTATGAAAATTTAAAAACAAATGAAGATGGACTCATACTTATAGGCGGTCATCAAGTTATGGTAGGCTATCTTAATAACAAAGAAAAAACCGATGAAGTTATTAAAGAAATTGATGGCATAAGATGGTACAACACGGGAGATAAGGGACATTTGGATGAAGATGGTTTTTTATATATTGTCGATCGTTATTCTCGCTTTGCAAAAATTGGCTGAGAGATGATTTCTTTGGGTGCAATAGAAGAAGAAATTGCCAAATTCATAGATACTGAAGTGGTTAATTTTGTGCCACATCTTTAGAAGATGAGAAAAAAGGGGAACAAATTGCTTTACTCATAGAATGTAATAATGAAATTTTTGAAAGAGTATGTGAGATTATAAAAAATTCTAATATACCTACACTTTTTAAACCTAGATATTATTTTCAAATAGAAAAAATTCCCCTCCTAGGTTCAGGAAAAGTTGATCTTAAAAAAGTTAAAGAATTAGCTAAAAATTTAGCCATATAATTTGAGCTTATAACAAAGCCCAAATTAAAATTGGCATAGAAACAAAAGCAAAAAGAACTCCAAAGGCTACAGCACTTACGGCTAAATTGCTATCTAGTTTAGCTTTCATTACCATAGCTCCTGCTAAGGTCATAGTAGGAGCTGCGCTTTCTATAATAGCAACAATGGTAGAATTTTTTAATTCTAAATTAAATATTTTTAAACAAAATACAAAAAATAAAGGAGCTAAAATCATTTTAGCAAAGATGACAATTACTGTAGGTTTGTAAGAGGTTTTAATCGCCATAAAGCCAAGTCCTAAACCTATGGCAAAAAGTGCAACAGGGGTTGCAGAAGCGCCAAATAAACGAATAGGAGAGAAAATAAATTCAGGTAAAGTAATTAATTTGCACAAAAAACCAAAAAGCAAAGCTAAAAAAGGTGGAAAACTAAGAATTTTTTTAACATTAGCAAGTAAACTGACTTTTTCTCCATTTCCCAAAGAAAGTATAAAAGGTCCAAAAAGTGATATAGGTAAAGTTGTGGCTAAAGCATCGTAAAATATAACTTCAGCGCTAAATTGTGGGTCATTAAATATACCAGCAACAATAGGCATACCCACAAATATAGTATTTCCAAAACAAGAAAGCAAAAACATACTGACTAAAGTTACTTTAGAAAAATGAAAAACTTTTCCAATAAGAATAGCAAAAAAAGCTGCTAGTATACAGCTAAACAATCCAATAAAAATAAAAATAATCAATGAAAAATCAAAATTTAAATGATATGCTTTATCGAAAATCAAACAAGGTAAAGCAAAAATAATAGCAAAATCTAAAAAAGTCCTAGCTTGTTTTTGTTTTAAAACGCCAATTCTTTTGGCAAAATATCCGCCTGCAAGTAAAATAAAAATTGTAAATAATGGTATAAAAACAAACATTGAATAATCCTTTTTAAGGGATGGTTTTTGAAAACGGATAGAATTATATTCTTTATACTTAAAAAAAATCTTAATATTTTTTAAGTTTTTTAAAAAAACCAATATTTTTTATTTTTTGTAACTTTAAGAAATTGTAAGTTGAAATTTGATTTTGAATAGTTGGTATTTTAAGTTGAATGATTATAATTTTAAATAATGGTGCGGTTAGCGAGATTTGAATAATGCTAATAAAAACACTACTATACAATATTTATAAATAGCATAAAAATAAAAAGTTAGGAGAAAAGTTAGGAAAATTATAAACATTATATTTATTCCTGTTTTTTTAATATTTTTACCATTGTATTTAAAAGTGTATATTAAAGAGTTGATTGAATATATACCGCTCCCACTAAAAGAAGCGAGAGCATAGGCGAGTGATTGATTGTTATATATTGTTTGAATTGGAGTTTAATTTTTTTCAATTTCTTCAAGATTATATAATAGTTTTCTTACATTTGTACTAATTTTATATTCCTTAGTATATCCTGACTTAACCCAATTTTTAATTGTTAGGATATTTACATTAAGCATCTTTGCTATTTCTTCTCTATTATAATATTTTTTAACCATTTTTCTTCTCATTTGTGGGGGAGTTCTTTTATTTTCTGAAAATCGAGAATGGTTTCTTTTGATATGTAATAACCTTTTCCTAATTTGAGGCTTTTTAGAGCACCTCTTGAGATCCATGTACGAACTGTTGTATGGGTTACAGAGTACATTTTTGCAACTTCATCGACAGAATAATAGCCTGCTCTTTAAAGCTTCCATCTTCTTGTAATTTTTTGATTATTTTCATTCTATTGTTATCCTTTCTAAATTTTTTTCTATAAAATCTTTTTCAAGCAAATAATATTTGTTAATGTTTAAAGAATTTTTAGCTCTTGTAACTGCTATATACAAAAGATTTAATTCTTCTTTTGCTATGGTAATTTGCTCTCTTTCTTCAAGTTCTTGCTTGATGTTTAAAAAATCATCAATAATTTCAATATTGTTCCATTCCAAGCCTTTGCTCTTGTGTCCTGTACTTAATATCAAATCAGCTTGTTCTTGTTTTTTAACACAACTTTTTTCAATATCTTTAATAAGCTTTATAATATCGCTATGCACATATTTAAAAAGAACAAATATTTTTTGTTTTAAGTCAACCTCTTTAGTTAGTTTCGTTGATATATTCAAGAAGTTCTTTTAAGTCGGCAAATTTTGCAATAAACTGATTTTTGATATATTTGTGTTTTTTAAACAGAAGATTTTGTATGTCTAATAACTCATCAAAACTATAACTATTCACCCCTCCCACAAAAAATAATTTTTTATTCAAATTTTTTACTGCTATATCAAATAGTTTAGCATTGGTTCTACATATTATAGCTTTTGCTTCATTTTCATCATTTCCCTTTCTTGGTTTTAGCGTTCCTTTAAAATCAAAATTCCCAAATAAGAATTGGCAATAGTAGCTATGCTTTGTGGGCATCTAAAGCTTTGAGTTAGATATAAAATATGAGATTTTGGCATAGATGCTAATACTTCTAAGGAATTTACAGCACCTCTGAATTTATAAATGCTTCGGAATGTATCTCCTATAAAAACTTTTTTAGCTTGCTTTTGGTTAAGAACAATGTCGATAACACAAGCGTTGATATCCTGTGCTTCATCCACTAAAATAAAATCATATTCTAGCTTTGGTTTTGTAAGTTGAATTAAAAGAAGTTATAAATAATTATTTGTATAGCAAAGAACTTGAAAATATAGATTTTACATCTATAAAATTGTTTAAAGGACTAATTGCAAAATATAAATTTTTTACACTGAAGATAAATTAAATACAATAAAACTAAAGTTTTATGAAATTGTTGGAATAAAACTTAAAAACATCAATAAGATAAATCAAGATAAATATTTATTATCAATTTCTGATGTTGTATGTGGATTATATGAAATTTTATTTATATAGATAATATATATTTAAAGAACACTTTATTGTTTTATAGGTGTATTCTTAGATCTTGTAGAATATTCTTTAGATTATCAAGATGAAATGCAAATAAACGATATAAAAACGACTTTTTTAGTCAATTTTCTTAATTATTTAGAAAATAATTCAAAAAATGGCAATAAACTATCAAAAAAAACAAAAATAACTTATTTGAGAGTATTAACTAGCTTTTTTTCTTTTATAAGCGATAATAATGATGATTTGTTTGTTTTTTCCTTTGATATGAAGAAAATTAGATTTAGAACAGAAAAATCAGAAGAAAATTAAATTATCTTAATGAAAATGAAATTATAAGGCTAAATAATGTTTTAGAGAAAGAAAAAGCAAAAAAAGAAGTTTACAATAGTTTTAGAAAAAACTTATGCTTTATGGAGGACTTAGAATTTCTGAAGCTTTAAATGTAAAACTTTGTGATTTTGAAGAGGTTGATGATGAAATATTAAAAATATCCATAATAGGCAAGGGCGGTAAAGAACAATTTGCATTTATTAAAAAAGAAGAAGTAGATGATGAGCTTGAATATTTTAAAGAAAATATCCAAGATAGTGATTACATAATGCAAACTAGCACAGGAAAACATTTAAATAGAAGCAATGCTTTTTTGATTGTAAATAATATTTACGCTAAAGCTTTGATCAGCAAAAAAGGACTTCATTTGCTTAGACACACTTTAGCCATGAGATTAACAGCCAAAGGAACAAACCTTGTGGAATTCTAAGACATGCAAAACTAAATACTACTGCTATATATGCCAAAGCAACAAATGATACAATAAAAGCTGCGTTATTGAATAATTAATTTTTCTAAAATTGAGTATTTGCATAGACTTCAAGAAGAAGTCTATGTGTTTAAAATTGTTCTAATAAAAGTTTAGGTTCTCCGCCAAGTATTTTGATGAAATTTGCAATTCTTGATTGTATTATTTCTACGGAATACATACCTCCTAAACCGCCTAAAGCATAAAATAATTCTTCGAAAATGTCTTCTTTGTTAAATTCAAGTTCTTCTATGTCAATAAGAACAGGAGTTCGGCTACATTTTTGTAAATTTTGATATATTTTGACTAAAATCTTGATTTTTTGTAGATTACTTTCAGCCTCTAAATAAGAATTTAAGTGTATTATTAGGGTTTTTATGAGTTTTTCTCTATTTTCT
>NZ_MJYF01000043.1:0-1928 GCF_001763175.1 Campylobacter sp. BCW_4332
TATCCTTTTGCAATCAATTCGAAATTCATTAGCTTTGATTTAAAGAAAATTTTTTATGGCATAGATCTTTGCACAGGAGTTTTTGACACTCATTTTTCCTTTCATTATGAAATAGATCAAAAGCTTGAAGAAAATAAAGAATTTCTTTTAAAAAGACTTTTGTCTTATTTGATTATTGATGAGAAAAGATCCGCTTTAAGGATAATAAAAGATGAAAATGAAACTATACAAGAAAGAGATGATTATACTTTTTTTAATCAAAGTTTAAATAGTATAGAACTCATTAAATCTGAAATTTATATCCTAAAAAACACTACATTAGAAAAGTATTATAAAGAAGTTAATGATGAAATCAATTTAACAGCCATTCAAGCTTACAATGAAGCTTTACAAATTTTACAAGATTTTGCTAATGGAATTTACAATACAAGTAAAGATAAAACAGGAAGATATATAGAAGATAAAAATAAAACCAGAAGATTACTAGAAAAACTCAATATCATAGGACAAAACAATCTTAAGGCTATGTATATAGGGATAAATGAAAATAAAGAAAGCTTGAAAGCTATAGACAAAAGAGAAAATAACACTAGCAAGGCAAGTGCAAATACTGATATCACATCAGAAACAAAAACTCCGCCTAATTTCATAGGCAGATTAGCTACTACTATAATCATAGAAGATGGTTTATATATGGGATAAATTACGAAAGGATAAACAATGAGCGAAACTTATGAGATTTATACACCCAATGGATTAACATTAGATGTGGAAAAAGATACCAATAAAATACTCTTTAAAGAAAATATTAAGCCCACAGGCAACTATACCGAAGAATATTCCAAAGCGGTTTTTAAATCTTATCATATTATGAAAAACTCCCCCTACAAAGACTATAAACCCCAATACCTAGATCCTAACTTTTATACAGGACAAAGTTCTACTTTACTTGAATTTAAAGATTGGCAAAGTATATATTTAAAAGATCCTATCAAAGGAGCTATAGCTCCTTGGACTAAAGCAGAAAAAGCTTATTATAAATCTTTAAAAACTAAAAGAGAAAGATATAAATATCTAATTATAAGAAGTGGTATAAGAAGCACTGTTATAGATATACCCTATGATGCTTATGCTAATGTAGATGAAAAAGGATATTTAATCAATGAAGAATACGCCTATATTTATGATGAAGTTAACAATAATAAAGAAACCTTAAAATCTTCTCTTTTTAGACAAGAATGGGGTATAGCAGCAGGAATACTAGGAAAACCTGAATATTTTGTGCGTTCTAAAAATCATGGCTTTAATGCCAGAATGATACAATGTTTTATTTTATATATTCAACTCACAGGTGGAGGATATGAAGAATTAGGTATAAAAAGAGGAATTTATAATTATGCTGATAATCTTTTAGAAATAGGTATAGGTATGGCAGGGATACATAAAAATCCTTTAAGGGCCAAATTAGTAAAAGATTTAGCTAAAACTATACAGCCTGATGAATTTGGTATGCTTCCTTTTATAGATGAGATTATGGGAGTAGATTGGGTGATTGATTTAAATAAATATGATTTTGCCTATGATGAAGAAGGCAGGATCATTTGGGCTTTATATAATGATATTAAAAAAGGCAAATTAAAAGATCCAAGAGATATAGATTCTACTCCTGAAAGTAGAAATAAATTTGATGATGCTATGGATGGATACGAAAATGGAATGGTAACAAGATTTGATGTAGATACTCCAAATGATTGGAGTGAACAACAAGCTACTTTATTCAAAGATACCCTAGTATTAAGCGCCAAACTAGCAGCCCTAACCCCACCTCAAGGCTATCCTAATGCCCCTTATTATTTTACACCTGAAAGATTAGAATGGATTTATAAAAGAGGATATTTAGACAAACTCCTTGATCCAAGAATTCCTGC
>NZ_MJYF01000044.1:0-1946 GCF_001763175.1 Campylobacter sp. BCW_4332
TATCCTTTTGCAATCAATTCGAAATTCATTAGCTTTGATTTAAAGAAAATTTTTTATGGCATAGATCTTTGCACAGGAGTTTTTGACACTCATTTTTCCTTTCATTATGAAATAGATCAAAAGCTTGAAGAAAATAAAGAATTTCTTTTAAAAAGACTTTTGTCTTATTTGATTATTGATGAGAAAAGAAATGCAACTGCTTTAGAGGATATAAAAGAACAAAAATATATTATAGATGATTATACTTTTTATTTTAAAGAGTTAAAATCTTTAGAACTTAAAAAATGCACTATATATCAACTTCCTTGTAATCATCCTTTGTTTAAAGAGTTTAGAAATAAAGAAAAGCAAATTAGTGCTTTTAAAAAGGATGAAGATAGTCCTATTCATGCTTACAATGAAGCTTTACAAATTTTACAAGATTTTGCTAATGGAATTTACAATACAAGTAAAGATAAAACAGGAAGATATATAGAAGATAAAAATAAAACCAGAAGATTACTAGAAAAACTCAATATCATAGGACAAAACAATCTTAAGGCTATGTATATAGGGATAAATGAAAATAAAGAAAGCTTGAAAGCTATAGACAAAAGAGAAAATAACACTAGCAAGGCAAGTGCAAATACTGATATCACATCAGAAACAAAAACTCCGCCTAATTTCATAGGCAGATTAGCTACTACTATAATCATAGAAGATGGTTTATATATGGGATAAATTACGAAAGGATAAACAATGAGCGAAACTTATGAGATTTATACACCCAATGGATTAACATTAGATGTGGAAAAAGATACCAATAAAATACTCTTTAAAGAAAATATTAAGCCCACAGGCAACTATACCGAAGAATATTCCAAAGCGGTTTTTAAATCTTATCATATTATGAAAAACTCCCCCTACAAAGACTATAAACCCCAATACCTAGATCCTAACTTTTATACAGGACAAAGTTCTACTTTACTTGAATTTAAAGATTGGCAAAGTATATATTTAAAAGATCCTATCAAAGGAGCTATAGCTCCTTGGACTAAAGCAGAAAAAGCTTATTATAAATCTTTAAAAACTAAAAGAGAAAGATATAAATATCTAATTATAAGAAGTGGTATAAGAAGCACTGTTATAGATATACCCTATGATGCTTATGCTAATGTAGATGAAAAAGGATATTTAATCAATGAAGAATACGCCTATATTTATGATGAAGTTAACAATAATAAAGAAACCTTAAAATCTTCTCTTTTTAGACAAGAATGGGGTATAGCAGCAGGAATACTAGGAAAACCTGAATATTTTGTGCGTTCTAAAAATCATGGCTTTAATGCCAGAATGATACAATGTTTTATTTTATATATTCAACTCACAGGTGGAGGATATGAAGAATTAGGTATAAAAAGAGGAATTTATAATTATGCTGATAATCTTTTAGAAATAGGTATAGGTATGGCAGGGATACATAAAAATCCTTTAAGGGCCAAATTAGTAAAAGATTTAGCTAAAACTATACAGCCTGATGAATTTGGTATGCTTCCTTTTATAGATGAGATTATGGGAGTAGATTGGGTGATTGATTTAAATAAATATGATTTTGCCTATGATGAAGAAGGCAGGATCATTTGGGCTTTATATAATGATATTAAAAAAGGCAAATTAAAAGATCCAAGAGATATAGATTCTACTCCTGAAAGTAGAAATAAATTTGATGATGCTATGGATGGATACGAAAATGGAATGGTAACAAGATTTGATGTAGATACTCCAAATGATTGGAGTGAACAACAAGCTACTTTATTCAAAGATACCCTAGTATTAAGCGCCAAACTAGCAGCCCTAACCCCACCTCAAGGCTATCCTAATGCCCCTTATTATTTTACACCTGAAAGATTAGAATGGATTTATAAAAGAGGATATTTAGACAAACTCCTTGATCCAAGAATTCCTGC